>NZ_JBSIDI010000002.1:0-3535 GCF_053613275.1 Caproicibacterium sp. NSD3 | reverse complement strand
CTTTTTTTTTTTGGAATTTTTTTTTTGGAATTTTTTTTTTGCGCTAACAACCTCCTGCCGTTTTGCCCGTGCATATCGGTCACGAACAAATCTGATTACTAAACACAGTAGCCTGGATTTGTTCTATCAGTAATCGACCTTATTCCTAATTAAATAGAGCAAATCCCCTTATTGGGGGTAAGACATGAAGATGCCAGAAAAACATGACCTGTTGGCCGCCATTCTCGCGGCAAAGGAACAAGGCATCGGGGCAATCCTTGCGTTTGCAATGGCGTACCTTCGCGGCAGATATAATGGCGGTGCGTTTACAAAAACAGTAATCGACGCAACGATGTGCGCCATTATCGCCTAGTTCATTCGTGACCTTCTCGACTTCGCCGGACTAAGTAGCAATCTCGCTTATATAACGAGCGTGTTTATCGGCTACATCGGTACTGACTCGATTGGTTCGCTTATCAAACGCTTCGCTGCTAAAAAAGCCGGAGTAGAAGATGGTAGAAATCAATAATCAACGTAAGGCGTTCCTCGATATGCTGGCGTGGTCGGAGGGAACTGATAACGGACGTCAGAAAACCAGAAATCATGGTTATGACGTCATTGTAGGCGGAGAGCTATTTACTGATTACTCCGATCACCCTCGCAAACTTGTCACGCTAAACCCAAAACTCAAATCAACAGGCGCCGGACGCTACCAGCTTCTTTCCCGTTGGTGGGATGCCTACCGCAAGCAGCTTGGCCTGAAAGACTTCTCTCCGAAAAGTCAGGACGCTGTGGCATTGCAGCAGATTAAGGAGCGTGGCGCTTTACCTATGATTGATCGTGGTGATATCCGTCAGGCAATCGACCGTTGCAGCAATATCTGGGCTTCACTGCCGGGCGCTGGTTATGGTCAGTTCGAGCATAAGGCTGACAGCCTGATTGCAAAATTCAAAGAAGCGGGCGGAACGGTCAGAGAGATTGATGTATGAGCAGAGTCACCGCGATTATCTCCGCTCTGGTTATCTGCATCATCGTCTGCCTGTCATGGGCTGTTAATCATTACCGTGATAACGCCATTACCTACAAAGCCCAGCGCGACAAAAATGCCAGAGAACTGAAGCTGGCGAACGCGGCAATTACTGACATGCAGATGCGTCAGCGTGATGTTGCTGCGCTCGATGCAAAATACACGAAGGAGTTAGCTGATGCTAAAGCTGAAAATGATGCTCTGCGTGATGATGTTGCCGCTGGTCGTCGTCGGTTGCACATCAAAGCAGTCTGTCAGTCAGTGCGTGAAGCCACCACCGCCTCCGGCGTGGATAATGCAGCCTCCCCCCGACTGGCAGACACCGCTGAACGGGATTATTTCACCCTCAGAGAGAGGCTGATCACTATGCAAAAACAACTGGAAGGAACCCAGAAGTATATTAATGAGCAGTGCAGATAGAGTTGCCCATATCGATGGGCAACTCATGCAATTATTGTGAGCAATACACACGCGCTTCCAGCGGAGTATAAATGCCTAAAGTAATAAAACCGAGCAATCCATTTACGAATGTTTGCTGGGTTTCTGTTTTAACAACATTTTCTGCGCCGCCACAAATTTTGGCTGCATCGACAGTTTTCTTCTGCCCAATTCCAGAAACGAAGAAATGATGGGTGATGGTTTCCTTTGGTGCTACTGCTGCCGGTTTGTTTTGAACAGTAAACGTCTGTTGAGCACATCCTGTAATAAGCAGGGCCAGCGCAGTAGCGAGTAGCATTTTTTTCATGGTGTTATTCCCGATGCTTTTTGAAGTTCGCAGAATCGTATGTGTAGAAAATTAAACAAACCCTAAACAATGAGTTGAAATTTCATATTGTTAATATTTATTAATGTATGTCAGGTGCGATGAATCGTCATTGTATTCCCGGATTAACTATGTCCACAGCCCTGACGGGGAACTTCTCTGCGGGAGTGTCCGGGAATAATTAAAACGATGCACACAGGGTTTAGCGCGTACACGTATTGCATTATGCCAACGCCCCGGTGCTGACACGGAAGAAACCGGACGTTATGATTTAGCGTGGAAAGATTTGTGTAGTGTTCTGAATGCTCTCAGTAAATAGTAATGAATTATCAAAGGTATAGTAATATCTTTTATGTTCATGGATATTTGTAACCCATCGGAAAACTCCTGCTTTAGCAAGATTTTCCCTGTATTGCTGAAATGTGATTTCTCTTGATTTCAACCTATCATAGGACGTTTCTATAAGATGCGTGTTTCTTGAGAATTTAACATTTACAACCTTTTTAAGTCCTTTTATTAACACGGTGTTATCGTTTTCTAACACGATGTGAATATTATCTGTGGCTAGATAGTAAATATAATGTGAGACGTTGTGACGTTTTAGTTCAGAATAAAACAATTCACAGTCTAAATCTTTTCGCACTTGATCGAATATTTCTTTAAAAATGGCAACCTGAGCCATTGGTAAAACCTTCCATGTGATACGAGGGCGCGTAGTTTGCATTATCGTTTTTATCGTTTCAATCTGGTCTGACCTCCTTGTGTTTTGTTGATGATTTATGTCAAATATTAGGAATGTTTTCACTTAATAGTATTGGTTGCGTAACAAAGTGCGGTCCTGCTGGCATTCTGGAGGGAAATACAACCGACAGATGTATGTAAGGCCAACGTGCTCAAATCTTCATACAGAAAGATTTGAAGTAATATTTTAACCGCTAGATGAAGAGCAAGCGCATGGAGCGACAAAATGAATAAAGAACAATCTGCTGATGATCCCTCCGTGGATCTGATTCGTGTAAAAAATATGCTTAATAGCACCATTTCTATGAGTTACCCTGATGTTGTAATTGCATGTATAGAACATAAGGTGTCTCTGGAAGCATTCAGAGCAATTGAGGCAGCGTTGGTGAAGCACGATAATAATATGAAGGATTATTCCCTGGTGGTTGACTGATCACCATAACTGCTAATCATTCAAACTATTTAGTCTGTGACAGAGCCAACACGCAGTCTGTCACTGTCAGGAAAGTGGTAAAACTGCAACTCAATTACTGCAATGCCCTCGTAATTAAGTGAATTTACAATATCGTCCTGTTCGGAGGGAAGAACGCGGGATGTTCATTCTTCATCACTTTTAATTGATGTATATGCTCTCTTTTCTGACGTTAGTCTCCGACGGCAGGCTTCAATGACCCAGGCTGAGAAATTCCCGGACCCTTTTTGCTCAAGAGCGATGTTAATTTGTTCAATCATTTGGTTAGGAAAGCGGATGTTGCGGGTTGTTGTTCTGCGGGTTCTGTTCTTCGTTGACATGAGGTTGCCCCGTATTCAGTGTCGCTGATTTGTATTGTCTGAAGTTGTTTTTACGTTAAGTTGATGCAGATCAATTAATACGATACCTGCGTCATAATTGATTATTTGACGTGGTTTGATGGCCTCCACGCACGTTGTGATATGTAGATGATAATCATTATCACTTTACGGGTCCTTTCCGGTGAAAAAAAAGGTACCAAAAAAAACATCGTCGTGAGTAGTGAACCGTACCA